>NZ_JAAARL010000050.1:0-3268 GCF_009908205.1 Pseudomonas sp. Fl5BN2
CATTGTCGCCGCGTCCAGGAGCCGATACCGGACGCAGGCGAATTGAATCGATGATGGCGTCCCACAGTTCCAGTGCGGCTTTATCGGATTTGAAAGTCGGAGCCGGTGGGTTGCCATGTTCATCGGAGCTTCGTTCCTCTACGCTCAATTCCGCCTTGAGGTGAGGTTCGCTGATCGACTCGTCCTTGCCCTGGGCCTCCCAGAGGAAGGTATAGGCGCGCTGCCCCTTTGCGCTGCCTGCCAGCAGATACTCTTCGCCTGGAACTGCACCGTCACGCTCTCTTTTGCGCAGGGTCTCGATGCCCGCAACCAGCTTGGCCGCACCCATCAGAAAGCCTCCCACTCGATCCAGTAACCGATTTTGTTCGGCTCCGGTGCTGGATCTGAATGACAAAAAGGCTCCGGGGTGTTCCGGGAAGGTCACGCCAATCCCGAAGCGCTCACTTTGAAAACTGTCACCCGCGATATAGGCCCGGTCTATACAAAACCCCGGTTCGCTGGGAATCTCATTGGCTTCACGAGAGCGTAGGTTGCGGGCTAAATCATTAACTATTTCTAACCCTCTCTTCTCTCTGTCATATGTAACCTTCCCCGAATAGTAATAAGCAGAGTCTTTCAGTGGAGTCACCAGATATGAATCGACTCGATACGACAAGGTGCTGGCGGTTGAGCCCCATGACCACAGACTAGTTGAACCGTTTGCATGTTCAGTCCGCCTTAAAAACATGCTCCCTTGAGTTTTCCTGTGGTGTTCACTTTTAAGCTTCTGCTCATGCTGATCGATTCTGGCTGCCAGGGCCGCAGGAGTATCGTCAAGCGCTTTGATGTTGTCGCCCCACAGGTAATACCCGGCATTGATCTCTGCCTGTGGCGGCAGATCAATCAGAAAGCGTCCGTAGCAGTGAGTGATCCATCCGCTTTTATCCATGGTGGCGCTCCGAGAAGATGAGAACGAAGTACAGCTGGTCACACTGGTCAAAGCGACTAGGCCAAGAATGCTAAACAAGCGACGAGTGCGCGTCATAAGCCCCCCTTGTCGCCAGGGTGCCAGTCAGCCAATTGAGTGATCTTGATCACGCCATAAAGCGCAGCCCATTGGGCGCGCTGGTCGTTGTAACTGTCCTGGTGTTCGTAGCCTTGCTCGGTGTTGTACTGCCCCCAACCCTTGCCGCCCTGACGGAAGCTGGCCTTGATCCCGGCCTTCTTGTGGGCCTGCCCGGAGTCGGTGGGTACCGTGCCATCGCCACCACTACCGGACCTGTCCTCCTCGCTGACCGTCCAGCTTTCAAGCCTCGGCACGATGGTGGGCAGGCCACGGCGAAACCAGCTGCTGTAACTGCCGGTCTCGTCATCCTTGAGCGTGGAGCCGGGTGCTTCCAGGGGGGCAGGATCGCCTTGCCAGATCATGTCGCGCCAACTGTGGCGGTCGTCATCAGCCGCATAGTGAGCATAGGTTTCAGGGTGATAGCCCGACGCAGCCAATTCACGATGAAACTCGGCAACAGCTTCAATTCTCTCTTCGAACAATACTCGAGGGCTTTTGCCCGCCTTCGAACTGTCCGACATATCCAAGTACTGGGTGTTCTGCTCCGGCACCAACCCATACCAGGCGGTACTCTTGTAGATTTCCTCGTAGGGGTCCTGATCCTGCGGATAGGCGCGAGGCTTCCCGTCGATATCCTTGATGATTTGCCCCTGTGCATCGCAGACGAACAACCAGGGACGGCCTTCCCGATACTCGTTGCTAGGCGCCAGTTCCAGCGCACCTGGGGCGTTGGCCACGACTGCGGTCACTTCTCCGGCGTTGGCCCCAAGAATCACGCTGGCCATACCTTCATAACCACAGCGCAGGTGATGGTAGATGACCGAGGAGCCAATTGAGGGTTGCACGCCGTGGACCACCCCAAGAACCCGCTCGTAACCGTGCAGTTGCGTCAAGCAACGGGCCACCAGTCCGCCCATCGAATGGGTGACCAGAATGACCTTCATCTTGTCCGCCTGCTCAGGGCTGACACCGCCGTGTTCGCGGTAGTGGGCGAGTACGGTGTTGTCGATATAGTCACGCACATCCAGGGCGGACTGCCGATTGGACTGAAGCCAGTTGTACCCCGCGCACCAGACGTCGAATTGATACTTGCCCGCCTGCGTCAGTTCATGTTCGCTGAGGGCCGTCGCCTGCCCCAGTTCCTCGCCATAGTCGGCCGGTGTATGCAGGCTTTCAGCATTCCACCATGGCTGGATTTGTCGCTGGCTGACGATACGGTCCAAGCGATTCTCCATCAGCGCCATGAATGGGTTGTAGGAACTACGCATGGCCTTACCCCAGCCACGCGTGCGCGCCGCCTCTTCGCTCAGTCCGGATGAACCCGTATCAATCGAGCCACGATCATCGACCTCGACTTCTTCAGCGTTTAGCAGCTTCTGCCGGTCCTTGGGTCCGCGGCCCCACCAGACGAACAAGG
The DNA here is from genome assembly GCF_009908205.1 of Pseudomonas sp. Fl5BN2. NCBI lineage: Bacteria > Pseudomonadati > Pseudomonadota > Gammaproteobacteria > Pseudomonadales > Pseudomonadaceae > Pseudomonas > Pseudomonas sp. Fl5BN2. Next base: position 2,463 of record NZ_JAAARL010000050.1, read on the forward strand.
CTACAAGAGTGGCGAAGATATCAGTGGGCCGAAAACTGATATTCGGTGGACTCCAGACCTTGTTCTTGTCTTCCTTATTGCGCAGGTTGGTGCCCATGGTGCCTGGAATGAAGATCACTGGAATCGGTGCTGCCTGCCTCGCCAGCAGCACCTTTTCACGTTGGTCTTCAGTGCGGGTCAGTCGGGTCTTGTAGACAGGGCGTCCCAGATGGTCGCGAGACCGAGGAACAATGACGTCTTGGGTGGTATCGAGCGGCTCGTTGTTCATGTAGTGGACTCCATGTCGTCGTCGGGACGACTTCCCTTGGCCAAAATACGCATCTGCACTTGATCCATGGCCAGATCCTGCTGTTTGGGCAGGCGGCCTTGCCCGTCAGTGGTGAGTTTCGTGACCCCTCCATCGCCACGCAGCAGCTCTACCGTGGTATTTGCCAGGGGCTCAAGAGTGACTTCATCACGCAGGACATAGGCGTCATTGAACGGGGTCGAAGCCCAGCTATTGAAGGTGGTGGAAGCGTAAGCCGGCCCGACCAAATGATGGTCAGCCGCCTTGACGATAAAGCTGCCCGGCATGCCCAGCTCAATATTGCCGCCCTTGAGCGTCAGGTAAGCCCCACCGCACATCAGGGTGATGTGTTCCTTGGCTGAGATCAGCACATGCTGGTTGCTCGCACTGACGTCCACGCTCTGGTCAGCCTCCAGGCGGATAGTGTTCTGTTGCGCCTGCAACAGCATCAATCCCTGGTGGGTGATGTGGCGCATCTCGCCGCTCTGGGCAAACAGCCCCAGGTCGGTGCCGGCATTGA
>NZ_JAAARL010000051.1:0-2942 GCF_009908205.1 Pseudomonas sp. Fl5BN2
AAATACAGTAACTGATTGATTTGTAATTGTTATTTTTAAGCTGGCACAAGTCTTGATATGTCCCTGGAGCCCGGCCGGCCATTCAGGCCTCCGGTTTTCCGTATGTCCAAGCAAGGAGAGCAACAATGGCAACCCCAGCGTACATGTCCGTCACCGGTACCAAGCAAGGTCTGATCACTGCCGGTGCCTTCACCGCTGACTCCGTTGGCAACACCTACCAGGAAGGTCACGAAGATCAGGTCATGGTCCAGGGCTTCAGCCATGAAGTGATCATTCCCCGCGATCCGCAATCCGGCCAGCCCACCGGCCAGCGCGTGCACAAGCCGGTGAAGATCACCAAGGTTTTCGACAAGGCTTCGCCGTTGCTGCTCGCGGCCCTGACGTCCGGTGAGCGCCTGAGCAAGATCGAAATCCAGTGGTTCCGCACTTCGGCCGCCGGCACCCAGGAGCACTACTTCACCACCACCCTGGAAGACGCGATCATCGTCGATATCAAAGACTACATGCACAACTGCCAGGACCCTTCGAACGCACATTTCACCCACCTGGAGGACGTCGAGTTCACCTACCGCAAGATCACCTGGACCCACGAAGTCTCCGGTACTTCGGGTTCCGATGACTGGCGTACCCCGGTCGCCGGCTAACGTCAGCGCAACGTTGCAACCCATCGGCCCGCAAGGCGGGTCGATGGGGTTTGCGCCTCCGGGAGACACAGGGAAGGCGCACAGGTAGGGTGGGGCTCGGGAAAACCGAGTGCCAGGTGCGGACCCCCTGACGGGTCATGTCGGCAAGTGGGTGAGCACTTCACAGAGTGGAGAGGGTGGTATGCGCCAAAGGGATTTGAAGTTCACTTTTTCGGTGCTGACCGCGCAGGTGGCGTTCGAGGTCGTAGAGTTCACGCTGGAAGAGGGCCTGTCCGAGCCTTATCGGCTGACACTCGAACTGGCCAGCGCCAACTCCGCCATCGACTTCGGCCAGATACTCGATCAACCCAGCGTGCTGACGATCTGGCAAGGCAGCACCCAGGTCCGTCATGTCCATGGCCTGGTCAGCAGCTTCACCCAGGGCACCACGGGTTTTCGGCGTACCCGGTATCGCATGCTGGTCGAGCCGCAACTGGCCCGGCTTGGCCTGAGTTCCAACTGGCGTATTTTCCAACAGCAAAGCGTGCCCGAGATCCTCAAGTCAGTGCTCGACGAGCACGGCATCCTTGATTACCAAACCTACATCAACACTGAACACCAGCCCCGCGAATACTGCGTCCAGGCCGCCGACACGGACCTCTATCTGTTCGAACGCCTGTCCATCGAGGAAGGCCTGTTCTACTTTTTCAAGCACGATGCCAACACCCATACCCTGGTTCAGGGTGACAAGTTGTATGTCCAGGAGCGCATCCCGGGGGCCGCGGTGCTGTACTCCACGCAACCGGCCGGGGATGCCACGCAACCGGTGCTGTACGCGTTCAGCTACACCGAAAACGTGCGTACCGCAGAGCAGACCCAGCGCGACTACAGCTTCAAGCGCCCAGCTTTCGACCAGCAGCAGCGTCTGCTTGGCGATGACCTTGAGCATCAGGCCCAGGGTTATGAACGCTACGATTACCCGGGCCGCTACAAGACCAGCGCCGTCGGCAAACCCTTCACGCAGAACCGTCTGCTGGGCCATCGTCGCGATGCCCGGGTGGCGATGGTGCAAGGGGATGATCCGCGGCTGATTCCGGGGTTTTCCTTCCAACTGACCGGCCACCCCCGGGCCGACTTCAACCGCTGGTGGCGCTCGGTGCGCATTGTCCACAAAGGCATACAGCACGCCAGCCAGCAAGAAGAGGCGGCTGGCGCCGAAGTCGGTGTGAGTTATGACTTCAGCGCCCAGATCATTGCCGAGGACTGCGAGTGGCGTCCTGCGCCGCTGCCCAAGCCAATCATTGACGGGCCGCAGGTGGCGACCGTGGTGGGCCCGGAAGGCGAGGAAATCCATACCGATGAATTTGGCCGGGTAAAAATTCAGTTCCCCTGGGACCGCAAAGGCCAGAACAACGGCTTCAGTTCCTGCTGGGTGCGGGTCTCACAGAACTGGGCGGGGGCGGACTGGGGCCATATGGCGATCCCGCGTATTGGCCAGGAGGTGATCGTCGATTACCTGGATGGCGATTGCGACCAGCCGATCATCACCGGCCGCACCTACCGGGCCAGCCACATGCCGCCCTACCGGTTGCCGGACCACAAGATCCTCAGCACCATCAAGAGCAAGGAATACAAAGGCAGCCGGGCCAACGAACTGCGCATTGACGACACCACTAAACAGATCAGCGCGGCGCTGATGAGTGACCATGGCCGCAGTGCCTTGCACCTGGGCTACTTGACCCATCCTCGGCCTGAAGGCGGGGCACCCCGCGGTGAAGGTTTTGAACTGCGCACCGACGAGCACGGCGCGTTGCGCGCGGCCAAGGGTTTGTTACTCAGCACCGAAGAGCAATTGCAGGCCAATGGCGGGCAGCTGAACCGCGGCGTGGCGATCCAGGTGCTGGAGGCCGCGCTGCAACTGGCCAAGGGGCTGGGTGACTATGCCGAAGAGCATCAAGGCGTCGGGCACGACACCGCGCCGCAGCAAACCCTCAGCGAGGCGGTGCGCGACCTGGGGCATGGCGCCAACGACGAGTCCGACCAGAGTAACGGCGGCAACCCGGCGATTGCCCTGAGTGGCCAGGCGGGCATCGCGGCGGTGTCGCCCAAGAGCGTCACCCTGGCGGCGGGCGAGCACATCGACAGCGTGGCCCAGCAGAATCAGCAACTCACCTCGGGGCAGAAATTCGTGGTCAATGCCGGCACCGACCTGGGGCTGTTTGCCCAGAGCGGCGAGATGCGCCACATCACCCACCAGGGATTGATGCTGTTGCAGGCGCAACAGAACACTATCCGCCTGGAGGCTGACCAGAGCGTGGA
>NZ_JAAARL010000052.1:0-2921 GCF_009908205.1 Pseudomonas sp. Fl5BN2
TCAATGCCGGCACCGACCTGGGGCTGTTTGCCCAGAGCGGCGAGATGCGCCACATCACCCACCAGGGATTGATGCTGTTGCAGGCGCAACAGAACACTATCCGCCTGGAGGCTGACCAGAGCGTGGAAGTCAGTGCGAGCAACCAGCATGTGCTGATCTCAGCCAAGGAACACATCACCCTGATGTGCGGTGGGGCTTACCTGACGCTCAAGGGCGGCAATATTGAGCTGGGCATGCCGGGTAACTTCACGGTCAAGGCGGCGAAACATAGCCAGGTGGGCGGCGCCAGCCTGGCGGCGGAACTGCCGAAGTTCAAGGTCGGGGATACCGAGCGGCGATTCATGCTCAAGCAGATCGATGGCCAGTCGGGGATGCCCAACGTGCCCTACAAGATCACCATGGCCAATGGTGAAATCGTCGAAGGCGTGACCGATGCACAAGGCGCGACGCAACTGTTGCAGAAAGACGCAATGAACATCGCCAACGTTGGCATGAAGCGCTCGAGCACACCAATGGTTGCGGCCGCGGCTGCAGTGGGTGTGGCGGCTCTAGTGGCGAAGGCTTTCTCCGAGCCGGACAATGAAAAAGGGCGCGCATTGACGGAAGGCGAGATCGTTTTGGCGCAGAGCGTATTTGCAGACTCCATCGATTACGACAAGGTGCGCCTGCGCGATGAGAACTATGTGCCTTGGCAGGGGGCAACTTATGCGATGTCGCCGAACGGGCATATCTACTTTGGGGAGAGCTGGCGCGGTATCTCCGACTGGAGCCTTGAAGAACCGGAAAGGCGAGGGTTCTTCATTCACGAGATGACTCATGTCTGGCAACACCAGCACGGTGTCAATGTGCTGTTGGTGGGAGCGTATCAGCAGGCGAAACAGTTCTTGGTGGGTGACCAATATCTGTATCAGTTGGAACCAGGTAAAACTCTAAAGGACTACAACATCGAGCAGCAAGGAGACATTGTGCGTGACTACTACCGAGGCTTGGATTCCGGAAATACTCATGTACTAACAAGGCTCAAGCCCGTACTGGGCAACTTTCCGGCGGGGTACTGAATCATGAAACACTCGATATGGGTTGTGTTGTGTACTGCGTTGCTGATGCAGTCTCCAGTTGGGGCCGTGTCCAAGATGCCTCCGCGTATTCCCGTGACGATGGAGTCCGGTCGTCTGGTGGCAGATCTTCGACCTTTGCTGGCCGATACCAACAACCTGGAGATTAACCAGGTATTTCTCTGCCGTCGAACTGGAGTCAAATGCTACGAAACCCTATGGGACATTGATCTTCCTACTGGCTGGATCCAACCAAAAATAGTGTTGTTAGGAGACTATCCAGGCGCGGTCGTTAGAACGATGAACCCTGAAGCTTTACAGCCGGGGGGCAGTTACAACCTTGATATTTATTTCAGGGAGCGTAGCCGCTGGCACAAACAGACGGTCTCCAGCACTTTCTTGGAGTTTTGCTTGATCGAGGACGGCGGCGTGTTGCAAGTCCAGGCCCGCTCAGGTTGTCGAGCCCGAAGTCTTGCCGAGGAACAACAGGAAGCCCGCCCGTGACCGAGTCTGTTGCTATGCGCCGACGCTGTTTAGTGAAGGCGATTACCGCGACTGGCGGTGGCGACGCAGATTTGCTCGTGCCGTTTCCAGAGAGCAGGACTACTGCTTGGACCTCGATATGGGAGATAGCGAGACATAGAAGAAACTCAAGCCCGTGCAGGGCAACTTGGCGGAGCGCTGAGTCATGAAGTATTCGATATGGGCTGTGTCCAAGATGCCTCCGGATATTCCGGTGACGTTCGAGTCCGGTCGTCCGGTGACGGATCTTCGGCTTTTGCTGGCCGATACCAACAACCTGGAGATCAAGCGTGTGTTTCTCTGTCGTCGGACTGGAGTCCGCTGCTACGAAACCCTATGGAGCATTGAGTTCCCCGAAGGCTGGATCCAACCAAGAATAGTGTTGTCAGGAGACTATCCCGGCGCGGTCGTCAAAACGATGAACCCCGGAGCGCTACAGCTGGGAGGCAGTTACAACCTCTACATTAAATTCAACGAGCGTAGCCGCTGGCACAAACAAACGGTCTCCAGCACCCACCTGGAGTTTTGTGTAATCGAGGAGGGCGGTGCGTGGCAGGTCCAGGATTCGGCGCTTTGCCTGGCTCGAAGGAATGCCGAAGAGCGTCAATCTCGCCTTCAGAAATGACTGGATGTAACCCCTGAACGCGGCCAGGAAGATCTTCTTCAAGCCATCAAGGAGCGAATGCACAATGAATGACGCCGTTCGGATGAGGACCATTTGCACAGGCCAGGCAATCACCATGCCGGGCGGTGGTGACGTGCACCTGATTGCTACGCCGCCCAAGCCCTGCGTGACCATCGTCGTGCATGGGGTCAACGACCTGGCCGGTTGCTACGAGCGCATCGAGCGCGGCTTGTGTCAGGGCCTGAATGAGCGCCTGGACATGCCCTCGGTGCTGCCCAACGGCATGAGCAACCCGGGGTTCCTGCGCTCGGCCAGCTACAGCCTGCCCGAGGACGACGATGGCAAGGCGACCAACCCGGATGCGGTGTATTACCGGCGCAAGTTCAGTGCCGCGGACACGCGAAGCGTGGTGATTCCGTTCTATTGGGGGTTTCGCGAAGAAGAGGGGGCAATCAACAAGACCGAGCCCCACGGTGAATGGCTGGACCGCAACAACAACCGCCTGGACAAGGCCGGCACCCTGGAGGGAGGCCATTTCGTCAATGCCACCACCAACCTTCCCGATATGTGGGGCAAGGGTTTCAACGGCAAACTGTTTGGATTCATTTCCCTGGACTTCTTTGCCGGTGAGCTGACCCACCCGTTGTTTTCCGCACCCGGCCGGCGCTACATGGTGCTGGCCGCCATGCGTCTGGCGATGTTGATCAGGATCATCCGCA
>NZ_JAAARL010000053.1:0-1950 GCF_009908205.1 Pseudomonas sp. Fl5BN2
CATTGCCGTCGCGTCCAGGTGCCGATACCGGACGCAGGCGAATTGAATCGATGATGGCGTCCCACAATTCCAGTGCGGCTTTATCGGATTTGAAAGTCGGAGCCGGTGGGTTGCCATGTTCATCGGAACTACGTTCCTCTACGCTCAATTCCGCCTTGAGGTGAGGTTCGCTGATCGACTCGTCCTTGCCCTGGGCTTCCCAGAGGAAGGTATAGGCGCGCTGCCCCTTTGCGCTGCCTGCCAGCAGATACTCTTCGCCTGCAACTGCGCCGCCACGTTCTCTTTTGCGCAGGGTCTCGATGCCCGCAACCAGCTTGGCCGCCCCCATCAGAAAGCCACCCACTCGATCCAGTAACCGATCTTGTTCGGCTCCGGTGCTGGATCTGAATGACAAAAAGGCTCCGGGGTGTTCCGGGAAGGTCACGCCAATCCCGAAGTCCTCCATTTGAAAGCTGTCCCCCGCGATATAGGCCCGGTCGATACAGAACCCCGGTTCGGTGGGGATCTCGTTGGCTTCACGAGAACGCAGGTTTCGGGCCAGGGAAGTAGCACTCTCAATGCCTGCCGTCTCACGATCTCGCGTGACACCCCCTTTCCAGCGGTAAGCGCGCCAGGTCGGCGTGGAAATAGCGTAAGTATCCAGCAAGTACATCTCTACGCTGGCATTGGACTTCCAGGAAAGTAGCCCTGTTGAACCATCTCCAAGGTCCAATCGACGCAGAAACATACTCCCTTGTATCTTTTTATGTCGTTCACTCTTCAGTTCCTTCTCACGCTGGCCGATTCTGGCCACCAGAGCCTCAGGAGTATCGTCGAGTGCTTTGATGTTGTCGCCCCACAGGTCATACCCAGCATTGATCTCTGCCTGTGGCGGCAGATCGATCAGAAAGCGTCCGTAGCAGTGGGTAACCCATCCACTCTTGTCCATGGCCGGGCTCCGAGAAGAAAAAATCGATGCACAGCTGATAACGCTACTCAGGGCGATGAGACCAAGGATCGTTAGCAGGCAACGAGCGCGGCTCATAAGCCCCCCTTGTCGTCCAGGTGCCAGTCAGCCAATTGAGTGATCTTGATCACGTCAGATAACGCGGCCCGTTGGCGCGCTTGCCGTGGTAGCGCTCTTGGTGTGTAACTCTCGCGCTCAGGCACCGTCGCTCTAGCGTCTGCAGCATTTCCCTTCTCCTTGAGAAACTCACAAATCATCCATCCAGTTATCTTTAGGCTTCAGCTCAGCGAGGAACTCTTCCAGGGCGTAGTCATCATCTACCGATGGATTGTTGGCCATCCGTTGCGGACCTGTAGGCGGGGAGGGGGGGCCAGCATTGCCGTCGCGTCCAGGTGTCGATACCGGGCGCAGGCGAATTGAATCGATGATGGCGTCCCACAGTTCCAGTGCGGCTTTATCGGATTTGAAAGTCGGAGCCGGTGGGTTGCCATGTTCATCGGAACTACGTTCCTCTACGCTCAATTCCGCCTTGAGGTGAGGTTCGCTGATCGACTTGTCCTTGCCTTGGGCCTCCCAGAGGAAGGTATAGGCGCGCTGCCCCTTTGCGCTGCCTGCCAGCAGATACTCTTCGCCTGCAACTGCACCGCCACGCTCTCTTTTGCGCAAGGTCTCGATGCCCGCAACCATCTTCGCCGCACCCATCAGAAAGCCTCCCACTCGATCCAGTAACCGATTTTGTTCGGCTCCGGTGCTGGATCTGAATGACAAAAAGGCTCCGGGGTGTTCCGGGAAGGTCACGCCAATCCCGAAGCGCTCACTTTGAAAACTATTTCCCGCGATATAGGCACGGTCTATACAAAACCCCGGTTCGCTGGGAATCTCATTGGCTTCGCGAGAGCGTAGGTTGCGGGCTAGAGAGGTAGCGATTTCAATGCCCCGACGCTCTCTATCGACTGATATTTCTCCTTTTCGATAATATGCCCGACCCTCTGGTTTAGACACGA
>NZ_JAAARL010000054.1:0-1343 GCF_009908205.1 Pseudomonas sp. Fl5BN2
AACGTCACATCATCCACGCTCTCTCCCGCCCCAATCGCCACGTCATAGGCCAGCACTCGCCGGCTATGGTCAGGGTTGTTGGGAATCGCCGAGTGAAACGACAGTGCCTCTTCATGCTCCCCGTTCTTGCCTCCCCCTTGCAGGCGCATACGGGCCTCGTAGGGCGTTTCTGAACGGGTCACCAGCACCTTGCCGTTGTCTGTCGCCCGGGCGACAAACACGTGGGTCTGTTCTGCCGTGTCCTTGCCTTCATTGAGCGCCTTTTTAACGCTGGCAATATCGCGTCCGTGCTTGAAGGCGATGGCTTCATCGATCGAGTCCAGCTTGGCGTATTGGCTGCTTTCGGAGGTCCAGGCGCCGTTGCTGATCGCGATGGACGCATCGATGGGCGCCAGGGTGTCCTTGACCTGATAGACACCACTGCTGGAGTCCGCTCCCGGCATGACCACTACGCCATCGGCGTTGAAGTGGGTTTGCGCGGGCACCGGCAATAACGGTGCGGTCAGCATCACCGACTTTCCTTGTTCAAGGGAGGCGCGGGCCACTGACATCCGTTGTTTGTACGGCAACCCCATGTCCTCCCAGGTGTCCTCACCCTTCAACAGCAATGGGTAGACATAGGGTGGCGTGTGCAGGCCAATCAGCTCTTTTTTCTCGCCGCGTTTGCGCAGGGTAAAGATCCGTTGGTGAAAGCTCAGCGGCAAGGTACTGCGTACCGGCTTGCCATGCAGGTGCTCGTCAACGCCCTGCCAGCCGATCCCCTGCACGTTGGCAAGGCCGACGGTCTGGTCCTGAGGGGTGAAGTACAGAAAGATACTGCCGCGGTTATCGCGCTCGTTGAACGAGATCTTTTCACCATCGATGGTGGTGTGCGACGCAGGCCCGCCGCTCCAGCCCGACCCGCCAATGGCGCCATAACCCTGGCAGTTTTTCAGGGCGACGCTCGACAATGCCGGGTACGGATTGGGCGCTCCGGCCATGTATTTGAGGATCCCCTCCAGGGCCGCAATGCGCGCCTCCGAGGTTTGCTGGCTGCCGTAGCCCTGAAACTTCTCCGTGGTGGGCTCACGCAGGCTATAGGGGGAGTTGATCATCACCACGCCGTCGGCCGGGCGCACCTGAACCTCGTCATCCTTGAGAAAGGCATGGGCCAACAGATTGATCAGCGTGCCCTGGCTGTGACCCACCACGTTCACCGTGTCGTTCGGGTAGCGTTTGCGGATGATCCTGATCAACATCGCCAGACGCATGGCGGCCAGCACCATGTAGCGCCGGCCGGGTGCGGAAAACAACGGGTGGGTCAGCTCACCGGCAAAGAAGTCCAGGGAAATGAATCCAAACAG
>NZ_JAAARL010000055.1:0-1234 GCF_009908205.1 Pseudomonas sp. Fl5BN2
GGCTTGTAGTGGTCCAGTTTTTTTGGACCATCCTGTAGGAGTATTAGGCCGCCAGCCTTTCAAAAGCAGCTGGCGGCAGGTTGTTCGAGGCAGAGTGACAACGCCGATGGTTGTAATGAGCGATAAAATCCATCACATCCTTCTGTGCCTCGAAGTGATTCTGGTAGCCATTCTCAGGCGACCAATCGTGTTTCAGTGTTCGGAAATAACGCTCTACTACGGCATTGTCCCAGCAGTTTGCGCGTCGACTCATGCTCTGCACGATCTGCTTCTCAGCCAGATACTCGACAAAACGATCCGCCGTGTACTGGCAGCCCTGATCCGAGTGAAACACCAGCGCTGAACCCGGTCGACGTATACCAACAGCCAGCCGTAAGGCCTTGAGCGACAGCTCTGCATCGGCAGTCCTGGAAAAAGCCCAGCCGACGATCCGGCGTGAAAAAAGATCCATGACGATAGCCAGGTACAACCAACTGCCACCGACCCGGATGTAAGTAATGTCGCCTGCCCAAAATGTGTTGGGCGATGAGGGGTTAAAGCGACGATCAAGGACATTCGCTGCAGCATTGGCGGGTTTACTGGCACGACGATAGTGGGCGTAACGGGCTCGTCGCCTGACCAGTCCAAGACTTTTCATCAGGTGGCCCATACGGTGGCGCCCAATCACGACACCCTGTTTTTTGAGCGCCCTGATAAACCCTCGGGCACCCAGAGCGCCCCGATGCTCGCGGTGCAGTTGCCGTATTGTCTTTTCCAGATGTCGCTCAACCCGGGGCTCAGGTCGGGCCACGGGCTTAGCGTAATAGCTGCTGCGAGGCACGCCCAGAAGTCGGCAAACGTGCCGGACAGAGAGCAGCCCTTTCAAACCCTCGATCACTTGATTCGGCTGAACAGCACCTTCAGATGAGAGGGCAACTGCTTTTTTAGGACACTGTTCTCGGCTTCCAGCAACGCCAGCCTGGCCTGCAGTGAATCAATCAGTTCCTGATCCTGAGGACGTGTGGGTTGCGAGGCTCCTTCATGCTCCTTGCGCCATCTCGCTACCCAGCGACGCAGGGCTGTGGGCCCAACGCCAGTCTGCTCACATGCCTTGGGCACGGAGTAATTCATCTCCACGACCAAGCGAATGGCTTCAGCCTTTTCTTCAGCGGTAACGACCCGAAATCCCATGATGCTTCCTTAGGTTGAAACTCCTACAGAGTGGTCCAGGAACATTGAGCCACAACAGCTTGCC
>NZ_JAAARL010000056.1:0-1195 GCF_009908205.1 Pseudomonas sp. Fl5BN2
CCGTCCTGCAGCCCCAGGTCGAAGTTGACGAAGGCACCGCCAATGCGCCGGCCGTGGTTGATGCCGAACTGCGCTTCGCTGAGGCGGTTGCTGCTGTTACTCAGCTTGCTGTCTTCGATGTAGTTGTTGGTGCGCAGGTAGCTCAGGCCGCTGTTGAGCGAGGTCTTGCTCACGGCATCGCGGTGGATCACCCGCTCCAGGCGCAGTTGGTGGTTCTGGCTGTCGCCGGTCTGCTTGAAGTTGAAGCCCACGGCCTGGGCCAGGGAGCGGTATTCGCTCTGGCTGTAGCTGTAGCTGAGGTTCCACCAGCCGAACGGCAGGTTGTAATAGAGCATGGCGTTGCGCGAGGTTTTCTGGTGGTCGCTGATGGCGTCGTGGCCGCCACGCAGTACCAGTTGGTCGGCCAATCCCAGGGGGCTGTCCCATTCGAAAGAGCTGCCCCACTGCTGCTCGCCGGTGCTTTTCTGGCCTTCATTGCTGCGCGACAGGCCAACACGCCAGGGCTTTTGCGCGGTGTTCTTGACCAGCACTTCACTGCCACCCACGGCCTGGCCGGGGGCCAGTTCCATCTGCGCCTGGTTCGACGGCAGGCGATTGAGCTGGTCGACCATCTGCTCGATCTGCCGCAGGTTGAGCAGTTGCCCGGCGCTGCCGGGGAAGGCCATTTTCAGCTCGCGGGCCGTGAGCTTGCTGTCATCGGCGGCCTTCAGGCCTTCGAGCTTGCCTTCCACCACCAGCACCTGCAGGTGGCCACTGGAAAGGTCCTGTTGCGGCAGGTAGGCGCGGCTGGTGACCAGGCCCTTTTCCAGGTAGCGGTCAGTGATCGCCTTGAGCAGTTCATTGAGCTGGGCCACCCCCAGGCACTGGCCGATGTAGGGTTTGAGCAGGCTGTCGCGCTCGGCGGCGGACAGCGAGTCGGCGCCCTTGAGCTGGATGTCCTTGATCGCAAAGCAACGGCTGTCGGCCGGGGTGGTCGGCGCTGTGGGAGCGGCGCTCTTGCCGGGCAGGTCCTTGAGTTCTTCGAGACGCCGCTGTTGCTCTTCCAGCAGACGGTTCTGCCGGTCGCGGATCAACTCCTGATCACCGGGATTATTAAAAGGGGCGGCAAGGATGCTGCTTGGCACAATGCTCAAGCACAACAGGCAAGACAATACCTGACACAACCTCATCCCGAGGGTGGAGAGAGACATATTCG
>NZ_JAAARL010000057.1:0-944 GCF_009908205.1 Pseudomonas sp. Fl5BN2
ATCTCATTGGCTTCGCGAGAGCGTAGGTTGCGGGCTAGAGAGGTAGCGATTTCAATGCCCCGACGCTCTCTATCGACTGATATTTCTCCTTTTCGATAATATGCCCGACCCTCTGGTTTAGACACGAGGTAAGTGTCTAATCGATACATTGCCGTGCTGGCTTCAGAGCTCCAAGACAGTAGCCCCGCAGCCCCTCCACCCAGGTCTAATCGGCGAAGAAACATGCTGCTCTGTATCTTTTTATGTCGTTGACTCTTCAGCTCCATCTCGCGTTGATCGACCTTGGCCGCTAAGGATGTAGGAGTATCGTCAAGCGCTTTGATGCTGCTGCCCCACAGGTAATACCCGGCATTGATCTCTGCCTGGGGCGGCAGATCGATCAGGAAGCGTCCGTAGCAATGAGTAATCCATCCACTCTTGTCCATGACAGGGCTCCGAGAGGAAAAAATCGATGTGCAGTTGGTAACGCTAGTCAGGGCGATCAGACCCAGGATCGTGAGCAAACAACGAGCGCGGCTCATAAGCCCCCCTTGTCGTCCAGGTGCCAGTCAGCCAATTGAGTGATCTTGATCACGTCAGATAACGCGGCCCATTGGCGCGCTTGCCGTGGTGGCTCTCTTGGTGTGTAACTCTCGCGCTCAGGCACCGTCGCTCTAGCGTCTGCAGCATTTCCCTTCTCCTTGAGAAACTCACAAATCATCCATCCAGTTATCTTTAGGCTTCAGCTCAGCGAGGAACTCTTCCAGGGCGTAGTCATCATCTACCGATGGGCTGCTAACCATCCGTTGGGGCCCTGTAGGCGGGGAGGGGCTGCCAGCATTGCCGTCGCGTCCAGGTGCCGATACCGGACGCAGGCGAATTGAATCGATGATGGCGTCCCACAATTCCAGTGCGGCTTTATCGGATTTGAAAGTCGGAGCCGGTGGGTTGCCATGTTCATCGGA
>NZ_JAAARL010000058.1:0-799 GCF_009908205.1 Pseudomonas sp. Fl5BN2
TTGCTGGTGGGCGTGGTGGGCGGGCGAGAGTGGCCGATGCAGTTGCTCCTGGTGCCGCTGTGCATGTTGGTGGGCGGCGCTACCTTCGGTGGGTTGTGGCAAGCGCGCCGGGTGTTCTATGGCGTGCTGGGCCTGCTGCTGTACATCGCGCTGCTGACCCTGGTCAGCCAGTACCTGGGCAGTGCGACCTTCCTGTATGGCCTGGCAGTGCCCGCGGGCGTGTTGCTGGTGCTGGGCGGTCATTGGCTGCTGTACCGGATGATGCGCAACAGCTGGAAGAAGAGTGCCAAGGGTTTTCGGTGGCGGCTGGGAGTGCTGCTGGTGCTGACTCTGTTGCTTGAGTCTGCGGTCGGTGGTTGGAACTCGTTGCACTCCTGGCTGGCGGTCCTACCGTTCGCCTATTTCATCGCTTTTGTCCTGTTTGCCGGCAGCAGAAATTTTCGCTGGAGCAGCGGCGCCAGTAGCGGCAGCAGCGGTGGCGGTTCCAGCACCCGCTCCAGCTCCAGCTCCAGTTCGGGGGGCGGCGGCTCCAGTGGCGGCGGTGGTGCGTCGGGCAGTTGGTGACAGGTGCGTGGCGAGGCAGCGGCCTGATGCTCGTTGCTCTTTCCTGCGCCGGCGGACCGGCTGCGGTGCAGACGGGGCCGCCGGCTTTACTGGGCTAGACGACTTCGTCGATCAGTGAAGTGGTCGCTGGGGTGTGCGTCACTGGAGGGCGGGGCTGTTCTTTCAGCGCATCCCTGAGTTTTTCCAGCGCGTCTTTCTGTTCCTGAGTCAGCGGTGGCGGCGGGGTGTCAGAGAC
>NZ_JAAARL010000059.1:0-727 GCF_009908205.1 Pseudomonas sp. Fl5BN2
GACATCCAGCGCAGTAGCGCCGCCGGCTTCAATCTACAACAGCAATACAACCGACTCAGCTTGCTGACCGAACAACAGGCCGGCGGAGCAGCGGGCTCCTTTGTCGAACGCCATTACCGCTACGACAAAGCCTTCAACCCGATCCAGATCGACGACAACCGCTGGGGCCAGAGCCAATACCGCTACAACGCCAACCAGCAACTGATCGCCGCCCACCTGGGCCAGGGCCAGCCACAACAGTGGTGCTACGACAACGCCCTCAACCTGCTCAGCGAAGGACAAATCGACAGCGCCAAGGGCATGGGCGTCAAGGCCGAGCAAAAAGGCGGCCGCGTGATCAAGTACGGAGCCAATCGCTACCGCTATGACGCCTGCGGCCGCCTGGCCGAAAAAATCCTCCACCGCCACGGCTTTCGCCCTCAGCGCTGGCAATACCGCTGGAACAGCGACAACCGCCTCACCGACCTCTACACCCCCAGCAACGAACACTGGCGTTACGAATACGACGCCTTTGGCCGCCGCCTGCGCAAGTTCAACCTGACCCAAAGTAACCTCAGCTACGCCAACGACGCCCGACACAGCGTGGGCGAAGAGTATTTATGGAGCGGCGAACAACTGCTCGAAGCCGCACCGATCTACGCCGACGGCAGCGTCGCCTTCGAACACGCCACCCGCTGGAGCTACGCCCCGGGCGGCATCACCCCACTGGCCCAACAGCAAGGCGACA